>NZ_NEIQ01000077.1:0-571 GCF_002112765.1 Pseudomonas sp. B6(2017)
CGACAGCGCGATGCCCAAAGCGCCGCCGATCAGACAGACCAGCACCGCCTCTATCATGAACTGTTGCATGATGTCGCTGCGCCGCGCGCCGACCGCCATGCGCACGCCGATTTCGTGGGTGCGTTCGGTCACCGAGACCAGCATGATGTTCATCACGCCCAGGCTGCCGATCACCAGCGCGATGGACGCCACCATCAGGATCAGCAGGCTGAAAGTCATTGACGTGCGTTCGATGGACTTTCGGATTTTATCGAAGTTGTACAAACGGAAATCTTTTACGCCATGGCGTTGGGTCAACAGCTGTGTGATAGCGGTGACGGCCGATTCGCTGGCGACATTGTCCTTTAGCCGAACGGTGATGCCGCTGAGCGTCGGTTTGCCTACCATGCGATACATCACCGTGCTGTAGGGCATCCAAACAGTAATGCGATTGGGCGCGTAGTTGCGATTGCTTTTCGCCACACCGATCACTCGGGCCGGCACCGAGCCGAGAAACACGATCTGGCCGAGCGGCTCGACGCCGAAATCGCCGAACAGCGCCTGGCGCGCATTGTCGTCGATGATCACTTCC
>NZ_NEIQ01000078.1:0-571 GCF_002112765.1 Pseudomonas sp. B6(2017)
CGACAGCGCGATGCCCAAAGCGCCGCCGATCAGACAGACCAGCACCGCCTCTATCATGAACTGTTGCATGATGTCGCTGCGCCGCGCGCCGACCGCCATACGCACGCCGATTTCGTGGGTGCGTTCGGTCACCGAGACCAGCATGATGTTCATCACGCCCAGGCTGCCGATCACCAGCGCGATGGATGCTACCATCAGGATTAGCAGGCTCAGCGTCATCGACGTGTGCTCGATCGATTTACGGAACTGATCGCGGTTGAAGGTCATGAAATCCTTGACGCCATGGCGCTGGGTCAGCAATTGTGCGATGGCGCTGACAGCGGCTTCGCTGGCGACGCCATCCTTCAAGCGCACGATGATGCCGCTGAGCGTGGTTTTGCCGACCATGCGATACATCACCGTGCTGTAGGGCATCCAAACAGTGATGCGATTGGGCGCGTAGTTGCGATTGCTTTTCGCCACACCGATCACCCGGGCCGGCACCGAGCCGAGAAACACGATCTGGCCGAGCGGCTCGACGCCGAAATCGCCGAACAGCGCCTGGCGCGCATTGTCGTCGATGATCACTTCC